>NZ_JABUZD010000158.1:0-803 GCF_014897875.1 Halomonas sp. 3A7M | reverse complement strand
CGGTACCGCGTTAGCGTGGCGAACCCTAACCAGTTGGTGGTGGTGATTTCCCAGTCTGGTGAAACAGCGGATACCCTCGCTGCACTTCAGCACGCCAAATCTATGGGGCATGCCCATACGCTGGCGATTTGTAACGTGCCTGAATCTGCCATTGTGCGTGAAACCCTGCTGCGCTTTATTACCCGTGCTGGCCCGGAAATTGGCGTGGCCTCTACCAAAGCGTTTACCACTCAGCTGAGCGCGCTGTTTTTGCTCACGCTGTTGTTGGCAAAAGCGAAACAGCGGTTAGCTGATACTGATGAAAAAGCCTATCTGGATGAACTACGTCACTTGCCCATTGCGGTTGAGAAGGTGCTGGCGCTAGAGCCAAGTATTAAGGCGTGGGCGCAGCATTTTGCCAATAAGCATCATGCCTTGTTCTTAGGCCGTGGCCGCCATTTCCCCATTGCGTTGGAAGGTGCGCTGAAGCTAAAAGAAATCTCCTATATTCATGCAGAAGCCTACCCCGCAGGGGAGCTAAAGCATGGGCCGTTAGCACTAGTGGATGCGGATATGCCAGTGGTAGTGGTGGCCCCTAATGATGAGCTGCTCGAAAAGCTCAAAGCCAATATGCAGGAAGTCAGCGCCCGTGGCGGCCAGCTGTATGTGTTTGCGGATGGTGACAGTGCCGTAAAACCGAGTGACGGTATGAATGTGCTAGTGATGCCAGAGCACTATGGTTTGCTTTCGCCCGTCTTACACGTGGTGGCGCTACAGTTGCTTTCTTACCACGTGGCGCTGGTGAAAGGCACCGATGTGGATAA
>NZ_JABUZD010000157.1:0-1556 GCF_014897875.1 Halomonas sp. 3A7M | reverse complement strand
CGTTCTACCGTTTTCGCATGCCTTTAGCGGGAATCCAGTGTGGTGTAAGCATCCGGGCAGGGCGAGGTTTGAAAACATCTCTAAACCTGTCTCGCATTTCACAATATTTTAATGGTTTGATTTTATCGAAAAGCGCGTAATACTCCATCCAAGCGACTGCATTGGGTGGAGATGAATAGCGCGGCGTCCGCTAGGGTGCCCTATACCTTGCAACCTTACATAAATCTACCTAATCTGTAGGGTATGAAAACCGAACGCGCCTACCAATACCGCTTCTATCCCACGCCCGAGTAGGCAACCTTGCTGGTGCGGACGTTTGGGTGTGTGCGGTTTGTCTGGAACGCGGTGCTGCGCTATCGCACCGATGCGTTCTATCAGCGTCAGGAAAAAATCGGCTACAACGATGCCAGCGCGTTTCTCACGCAGCTAAAAAAGCAGCCGGATACCGCTTTTCTGGCCGAGGTCAGTTCGGTGCCATTGCAGCAATGCTTGCGCCACCAACAAACCGCTTTCAAGAATTTCTTTGCCAAGCGGGCGCGGTATCCCAACTTTAAACCAAAAAGCACCGCCAGTCGGCGACGTTTGCCAGTTCAGCGTTTTCATACCGTGACGGTCAGATCACGCTCGCCAAGTGCCGCGAGCCGTTGAACATACGCTGGAGCCGCGAGCTACCGTCAGCGCCTAGCACCGTGACCGTGTCCAAGGACGCAGCAGGTCGGTATTTCATCAGCTGTCTATGCAAAGTAGACACTGAGGCGCTGCCGATCACGCCTAACATGATCGGTATCGACCTGGGACTAAAAGACCTGTTCGTGACCAGTGAGGGTCAGCGGGTCAACAATCCGCGTCATACGGCACGCTATGAGAGGAAACTGGCACGGGCACAGCGGCAATTAAGCCGTAAGCAAAAAGGCTCCAACAACCGCGCCAAGGCACGGTTAAAGGTCGCTCGCTGTCACGCCAAGATCGCTGACACGCGCCGTGACCACCTGCATAAACTCACCCGCCAGATCGTTAACGAGAACCAAGTGATCGCAGCGGAGAGTTTGCAGGTTAAGAACATGGTCAAAAATCGCCACCTATCAAAAGCCATCAGTGATGTTGGCTGGGGGGAGTTGGTGCGCCAGCTGGACTACAAAGCGGCGTGGGCCGGACGCCAGTTCGTCCAGATCGACCGTTTTTACCCCAGCAGCAAACGCTGCTATTGCTGTGGATTTGTCATGGAATCGCTACCGCTCACTGTTCGCACTTGGGATTGTCCAGGCTGTGGCATCGAAGGCATTGACCGTGACCTCAACGCCGCCCGCAACATTCTGCAAGCAGGCACCGCGCTATTAGCCGGTGCCGAGCGTTGAAGTAACTGCCGAGGGGCACTCGGGAATCGACGCCTGTGGAGTTTGTGTAAGACCGGCAGTGCCAAGGCATTGAAGGCGACGGACAACGAAGCAGGAACCAGGAAGGCAACAACCTGGGAATCCGCCACTACAATCTCTGATTTAGTGGTCGGAGGGTGTCAGTGCGCCGGGCATGGCGCACATCTATAGGGTGAAAGTCCC
>NZ_JABUZD010000156.1:0-871 GCF_014897875.1 Halomonas sp. 3A7M | reverse complement strand
TGGTGTGAGAGGACAGGGGAGGCGACTCCCCTTCCTACTCGATTGACATCGATCTGAAGCTGATTCTGAGGGGCTCAGGAAAGCTTTGGGTTAAGGCTTCTGATACTCTCTAAGGGAAAGTCTAATAGAGCCTCTGTGAGGGATAATTTGAAGATAGAGCCTAAGGTAAAATGCTGACCTCACAGTCAGGTGGCGGACAAGAAGCTCAGGGGAGGGGGCATAATCATCGAGGCCTGGTATTTGCAGGGAACACTATGGTGGTACCAAGCGCACCTGCCCTGAGGAGTTTGGCGGCTTTAAGCTCCAAGTGCAACGTTATTGAAGAGTTCTCGGCCTTCTAGCGCCTCGACGTAGACTTCTAACGGTGAGCGTCGCCCCAGTGTCTTGCATGATCGTGTATCCAGTTAGTCGGCGATCTCGTCGAGTCCTTCCTGGCTACAGGCTGGCAGGTCCGTGCGCTTCCGCAGGTACTGCCTCAACAGCCCATAGGTGTCTCATTGGAACCCCACTTCTATGGGCTATGCGGGTCGGCTTAGATCGCTGCACTCGTCTTCTGGGCAATCTCAGCATGTTTGACCATCACTTTGCCCTGGTCATAGGTCATGGACAGGCGCAAAGAGCACGGCGCTTCATTGAGATTGTCAATGAAGCCGACAATCGTGGCTGTGGTACTATCCACTTTCGCCAAGAGCGTCCCAACGTACCGATGGCAGAGCTGTTATTGGAACCCATAATGAAATCTCCCGCCCAACTCAGGCATTCGACGGTCTTTAATCTCAAGAGGTCACAGGTGGACGCCAGACCAAGTCTGGAATCTGTTAAGCTGTCAGTAAGTGGTTATGCAAAAGTTATCGAGTTACTTTTTCCGTAA